>NZ_JAVTSS010000003.1 GCF_032678705.1 Pedobacter frigiditerrae
GGATGATGGAAACGAAAGGCGCAAACAGCCGGAACGAGAGAAAGTTTCTGAAAAGTTAAAAAAAGATTTGCGGGAATGAAAAAGTTTCCTACCTTTGCAGTCCCAAACGAAACGGGAGCCCACGGACGGAGTTCGGAAGGCGAATAAGAGAAGATTGAAACGATGTAATTTTAAGTGAACGAACGGAACATCAAAAGACCATTCGGGAATTCGGGACCAACATCGCAACATATAAAAGGCCACCGCGAGGCACGGCCGGAAAGTTCATTAAAGAGATATCATTTATACAACGCAGCGAGGCAAGCAGTACGATTTCAAAGTACATGACACCGAGCTGTTTCTTAAGTCTGTAACTATCAGACAACATAATACAATTAGAATTAGACTATTTTATAATTCGTTAGAATAAGAATGGTCAGCGTTCGAACTACAACATTTTACAATGGAGAGTTTGATCCTGGCTCAGGATGAACGCTAGCGGCAGGCCTAATACATGCAAGTCGAGGGGTAGAGCTAGCTTGCTAGCTTGAGACCGGCGCACGGGTGCGTAACGCGTATGCAACCTACCTTCATCAGGGGGATAGCCCGGAGAAATCCGGATTAACACCGCATGAAATCACAGAACGGCATCGTTCAATGATCAAACATTTATGGGATGGGGATGGGCATGCGTGTCATTAGTTAGTTGGCGGGGTAACGGCCCACCAAGACCGCGATGACTAGGGGATCTGAGAGGATGACCCCCCACACTGGTACTGAGACACGGACCAGACTCCTACGGGAGGCAGCAGTAAGGAATATTGGTCAATGGGCGAGAGCCTGAACCAGCCATGCCGCGTGCAGGAAGACGGCCCTCTGGGTTGTAAACTGCTTTTACTCGGGAATAAACCTGCTTACGTGTAAGTAGCTGAATGTACCGAGGGAATAAGGATCGGCTAACTCCGTGCCAGCAGCCGCGGTAATACGGAGGATCCAAGCGTTATCCGGATTTATTGGGTTTAAAGGGTGCGTAGGCGGCCTGTTAAGTCAGGGGTGAAAGACGGTAGCTCAACTATCGCAGTGCCCTTGATACTGATGGGCTTGAATGGACTAGAGGTAGGCGGAATGTGACAAGTAGCGGTGAAATGCATAGATATGTCACAGAACACCGATTGCGAAGGCAGCTTACTATGGTCCTATTGACGCTGAGGCACGAAAGCGTGGGGATCAAACAGGATTAGATACCCTGGTAGTCCACGCCCTAAACGATGAACACTCGCTGTTGGCGATACACAGTCAGCGGCTAAGCGAAAGCGTTAAGTGTTCCACCTGGGGAGTACGCCCGCAAGGGTGAAACTCAAAGGAATTGACGGGGGCCCGCACAAGCGGAGGAGCATGTGGTTTAATTCGATGATACGCGAGGAACCTTACCCGGGCTTGAAAGTTAGTGAAGTTGCCAGAGATGGCAGCGTCCGCAAGGACACGAAACTAGGTGCTGCATGGCTGTCGTCAGCTCGTGCCGTGAGGTGTTGGGTTAAGTCCCGCAACGAGCGCAACCCCTATGTCTAGTTGCCAGCACGTAACGGTGGGGACTCTAGACAGACTGCCTGTGCAAACAGAGAGGAAGGAGGGGACGACGTCAAGTCATCATGGCCCTTACGTCCGGGGCTACACACGTGCTACAATGGATGGTACAGAGGGCAGCTACACAGCAATGTGGTGCAAATCTCAAAAAGCCATTCACAGTTCGGATTGGGGTCTGCAACTCGACCCCATGAAGTTGGATTCGCTAGTAATCGCATATCAGCAATGATGCGGTGAATACGTTCCCGGGCCTTGTACACACCGCCCGTCAAGCCATGGAAGTTGGGGGTACCTAAAGTACGTAACCGCAAGGAGCGTCCTAGGGTAAAACCGATAACTGGGGCTAAGTCGTAACAAGGTAGCCGTACCGGAAGGTGCGGCTGGAATACCTCCTTTCTGGAGTAGTATGGACTACTCGCTGCGTAAAAAATGATAATGTCTCTTAAGGAAAAACCAAAAAGATGAAGCCATCAGTGGTTCTGCGGACAAAGCAGGGACAGATTGGTTTTCAGTTGACGGTTAACAGTAAGCAGTTTAATCTGAAACTGTGAATTGGACACTGCAAACTATAAATAGTCCCGTAGCTCAGCCTGGTTAGAGCACTACACTGATAATGTAGGGGTCTCCAGTTCAAATCTGGACGGGACTACAAGCAAGTTTTTTTGGGGGATTAGCTCAGCTGGCTAGAGCGCCTGCCTTGCACGCAGGAGGTCAACGGTTCGACTCCGTTATTCTCCACCATCACCGGATGCTGTTACAGAAGCATCGAGAAAATAGGTACGCAGGTGCCCGGGATCGAAAAGTTCTTTGACATATTGGAAGAAGTTAAAATAGAAGAGCAAACAACAATAGAGACGTTGTTGGCTCGGATTGCCGCAAGGCATGATGGTTGACGACATATCAAAAAAGCATACCGTACGGCGCAAAAGGCGTACAGGTAGAAGAAAGTAAGAAAGAGTATACGGGGGATGCCTTGGCTCTCAGAGGCGATGAAGGACGTGATAAGCTGCGATAA
This sequence comes from Pedobacter frigiditerrae, assembly GCF_032678705.1. Lineage (NCBI taxonomy): Bacteria > Pseudomonadati > Bacteroidota > Sphingobacteriia > Sphingobacteriales > Sphingobacteriaceae > Pedobacter > Pedobacter frigiditerrae. The sequence continues at coordinate 2,579 of NZ_JAVTSS010000003.1, forward strand.
GCCGCGGGGATTGGCAAATATGATTTGATCCGCGGATTTCCGAATGGGGAAACCTGGCATGTTGAAGACATGTCGCACATGGTGCGCAAACCTGCCGAACTGAAACATCTAAGTAAGCAGAGGAAGAGAAAATAATAATGATTTCCTGAGTAGTGGCGAGCGAAAGGGAAAGAGCCCAAACCACCCATGTCACGGCATGTGTGGGGTTGTAGGACTGTGACGTGGTTATAATGCAATGAAGTGGAACGGGATGGGAAGCCCGGCAATATAGAGTGATAGCCTCGTACACGTAAGTACCATTAGCCTAACAGTATCCTGAGTACCGCGAGGTCGGAGACGCCTTGTGGGAATCTGCCGGCACCATCCGGTAAGGCTAAATACTCCTGAGAGACCGATAGTGAACCAGTACCGTGAGGGAAAGGTGAAAAGAACCCCGAACAGGGGAGTGAAATAGAACCTGAAACCGTATACTTACAAGCGGTCGGAGCGTCCAGGTGGCGTGACGGCGTGCCTTTTGCATAATGAGCCTACGAGTTACTCTTCTCTGGCAAGGTTAAGTGCTTCAGGCACGGATCCGAAGCGAAAGCGAGTCTGAATAGGGCGCATAGTCAGGGGAGGTAGACGCGAAACCTTGTGATCTACCCATGGACAGGTTGAAGGTGCGGTAACACGTACTGGAGGACCGAACCGATAAACGTTGAAAAGTTTCCGGATGATCTGTGGGTAGGGGTGAAAGGCTAATCAAACTGGGAAATAGCTCGTACTCCCCGAAATGTTTTTAGGAACAGCGTCGTGGTGAGTTATATAGAGGTAGAGCTACTGATTGGGTGCGGGGGAGTCAAATCCTACCAAATCCAGACAAACTCCGAATGCTATATAATATACACGGCAGTGAGGCGCGGGGTGCTAAGGTCACGCGCCGAGAGGGAAAGAACCCAGACCATCAGCTAAGGTCCCTAAGTCACCGCTAAGTTGAACTAACGAGGTGCGATTGCATAGACAGCTAGGATGTTGGCTTGGAAGCAGCCATTCATTTAAAGAGTGCGTAACAGCTCACTAGTCGAGCGATCGTGCATGGATAATAAACGGGCATTAAGTGGTGCACCGAAGCTATGGATGACATTTATGTCATGGTAGGGGAGCATTCCAGCGGCAGCGAAGTCGTGGCGTGAGCCATGGTGGAGCTTCTGGAAAAGCAAATGTAGGCATAAGTAACGATAAGGCGGGAGAGAAACCCGCCCACCGAAAGGATAAGGTTTCCTGATCAACGCTAATCGGATCAGGGTTAGTCGGGGCCTAAGGAGAACCCGAAGGGGATATTCGATGGACAACGGTTTAATATTACCGTACCTTTTATAGATGCGATGTGGGGACGGAGTAGTGACACTGCCGCGAACTGACGGAATAGTTCGTTAAAGACCGTAGGTATTGGGATGGTAGGCAAATCCGCCAATCCAGCTGAAAGTCGATAGTACCGCAAGCCCTCGGGTGAGTGGATAGCGCAGGTAATCAGACTTCCAAGAAAAACCGCTAAGCTCCAGTCTATGAAAGCCCGTACCGCAAACCGACACAGGTATCCGGGAAGAGAATTCTAAGGTGCTCGAGTGAATCATGGCTAAGGAACTCGGCAAAATGGCCCTGTAACTTCGGGAGAAGGGGCGCTGTCAGCAATGGCAGCCGCAGTGAAAAGGCCCAGGCGACTGTTTAACAAAAACACATGGCTTTGCAAAATCGAAAGATGAGGTATAAGGCCTGACACCTGCCCGGTGCTGGAAGGTTAAGAGGGGATGTCATCCGCAAGGAGAAGCATTGAATCGAAGCCCCAGTAAACGGCGGCCGTAACTATAACGGTCCTAAGGTAGCGAAATTCCTTGTCGGGTAAGTTCCGACCTGCACGAATGGTGTAACGATCTGGGCGCTGTCTCAGCCATGAGCTCGGTGAAATTGTGGTCCCGGTGAAGACGCCGGGTACCCGCAACGGGACGGAAAGACCCCATGCACCTTCACTACAATTTAACATTGACATTGGGCACAGGATGTGTAGGATAGGTGGGAGCCTTTGAAGCGGCGTCGCTAGGCGTCGTGGAGGCAACGTTGAAATACCACCCTTTCTGTGTTCGGTGTCTAACCCGCCCCTGGCGGGGACATTGTTTGATGGGTAGTTTGACTGGGGTGGTCGCCTCCAAAAAGGTAACGGAGGCTTTCAAAGGTAAGCTCAGTACGCTTGGTAACCGTACGTGGAGTGCAATAGCATAAGCTTGCTTGACTGTGAGGCAGACAAGCCGAGCAGGGTCGAAAGACGGATATAGTGATCCGGTGGTTCTGCATGGAAGGGCCATCGCTCAAAGGATAAAAGGTACGCTGGGGATAACAGGCTGATCTCCCCCAAGAGCTCATATCGACGGGGAGGTTTGGCACCTCGATGTCGGCTCGTCACATCCTGGGGCTGGAGAAGGTCCCAAGGGTTCGGCTGTTCGCCGATTAAAGTGGCACGCGAGCTGGGTTCAGAACGTCGCGAGACAGTTCGGTCCCTATCTGTTGTGGGCGTTGGAATTTTGAGTGGGGCTGACCTTAGTACGAGAGGACCGGGTTGGACTAGCCTCTAGTGAATCTGTTGTTCCGCCAGGGGCATTGCAGAGTAGCTACGCTGGGGATAGATAAGCGCTGAAAGCATCTAAGTGCGAAACTAGCCACGAGATGAGAGTTCCATATAGGGCCGTGGAAGACTACCACGTCGATAGGTCACAGATGTAAAGGTGGCGACACCACAGTCGAGTGATACTAATAACCCGAGGCTTTCAAGAGCAACACGTTGTTTGCTCTTCAAAATTGACTTCTTTCAATAATATGTCATTCTGGGAATGGACCAAGTCCACCCATTAAAGATATTCAGGTGCCTATATCGGCGGTGTCCACCTCTTCCCATTCCGAACAGAGAAGTTAAGCCCGCCAGAGCCGATGGTACTGCAGTAACATGTGGGAGAGTAGGTCGGTGCCAGATCCTAAAGAGACCCCCTTCACGAAAGTGATGGGGGTTTTCTG
>NZ_JAVTSS010000004.1 GCF_032678705.1 Pedobacter frigiditerrae
CAATCAACCTCACCTTCCTTTTCCTTCCGTCGTTACCTCCGTAGCGGGTTGCAAAGGTAGGAAAAAATCCAACAATGCAAAACGCAACGATACTTTTATCCGTGTCAAAACACCTAACACAATGAGACACAACGAGAAAAGTTTATTGTTAATATTGCAGGCAGGTGCATTGAGGGGAAAACAGAGGTGATGGGCAATGGTCTTGCCACCTAAACCCGACATCAACGGAAATACTTTGGCTTGTAGGCACTTCGACCACGCTCAGTGTGACGGTGCAAAAGATTTTATAACCAGTAACTCCAAATAAGTGTGTCCAGAAAATTAGGACGAAGTGAAGATGGAATACAATTGGGCAAAAAAGAAATGGATCATTGCTAGAGCTATCCAAACTGAAAAGTTCCGTAAAGTAAAGAAAGCTGCAACCGAGCTAGGTTAAGCAATTAGCGCAACAATCGAAATTCGATGAAGGTAAGATCATAATGAGGATTGCGGTCCTCAGTGCATAACAGATGAAATCGGGAGATTGAAAAAGACGTTGAAAAATGCTAAGCTTGAACGTGATATCATAAAAAGTCGATTGGCATCCTTTCAAAGGAAACGGAGGATATAAAATAGTTCCTATTTACAAAGTGGGCCAAGGATCTGGTAGTTTTTTGGCAACAACAGAACTCCTAACTGCTGGCCATTCTCAAATTAGTGTATTCGAAGAGCAAGGGGCGTTATGGTAGTCCATGCATAACCAGGGAACTGAATGCTGACGGCATAAGGTTATCACGTCCACGGATAGCGAGGTTGATGGGCAGAAACGCCATAAAGAGTATTATGAAGCGGAGATACAGGGTAACTACTAACTCCAACCGCCATTATCCAGTAAATACAAGGCTGTTGTTGAGCGATTTCAGTACTGCCAGTACAGAGGAGAAATGGGTAAGTGACATTACCTATGTCAGAACCGAGGACATAAATGTGGTCATAGATCTGGCGGATCGATAAGCCATCGGTTGGAGCATGGATAATAGTATGAGCGCCAGTTCAACGATTGTGGATGCATGGAACATGGGCATAAAGAACAGGCACTTGGAGAGAGAACTTGTATTTCATAGTGACAGGGGTATCCTATATGCCAACGATGAGTTTCACAGATGCCTTAAGGGACTACCCCCATACTGCAAAGTATGAGCAGAAAAGGCAATTGCTGGGACAATTCCATCGCCGAAAGCTTTTTTAAGACCATAAAAACGGAAATGAAATACCACAGAAAATTTGAAACTATGGCACAGACAAAACTTGAGATATTAGATTACATCGAAGTTTGGTACAATAGAAAAAGAAGACATTCTATACTTGATTACCTAATTCCAGTTCAGGTGGAACAGGAAATGATGAAAAATAAAACAGAAGCTGCCTAAAATGTCTCTACTTTATTATTTCAATTGCAATTCCAGTTTTGAAGGTAGCGCCTTTCTGCTTTACTCGTTTTGCTCCGTTTTCGCTTCCATCAGGTCTTGGTAGCAACTTTGTACAAGTAGCTCAAACAAATCTCCCAATCAATTAATCGTTTAAAAACGCACATAAAA